>NZ_JACUZU010000029.1:0-508 GCF_014851475.1 Acidovorax sp. ACV02 | reverse complement strand
ACGGCAGGGGAGGAGGGGGAGAAGGTCGGTAGGCAAAGCGTTCGGGAAAGGGGTTGAGGGAGGAAAGGAGGGAGAAGGGGAGAAGGAAGGAAAGAGAGGGAGGAGGGAGAGAGGGGGAGGGGAAGAGGAGGGAAGGGAGGAGGAAAGGGAGGGAGAGGAGGAAGGGAAAGAGGGAGGAAGGGGAGAAGGGGAAAAGAAAGAAGGAGGGGAGAAGGAGGAGGGAGGGGGAGGAGGAAGAAAGGAGAAAAAAAAAAGAGAAAGGAAAGGAGGAAAGGGAAAGGGAAGAGGGGGGAGAGAGGGAGGGGAAAGAGGGAAAAAAGGAAAAAGAGGAAAGAGGAAGAAGAAAAGAAGAAAGAGGGAAGGGAGGGGAGGGGGGAGGGGAGAAAAGGAACAGAGAAAAAAGGGGGGAAAGAAGAAAGGAGGAGAGAAGGGGAGAGGAAGGAGGGGGGAAGGAAAAGAGGGAAGAGGGGGGAGACGGCATCAGCCGGGCCGCCGCACCCGGCAGAAG
>NZ_JACUZU010000028.1:0-512 GCF_014851475.1 Acidovorax sp. ACV02 | reverse complement strand
GCCGGTGGCCCCACCCGCACGGCCATTGCCCATGCCCAGGAGGCCGAGCGCCTGGGCGCCCATGGCATCCTGCTGTTGCCGCATTACCTGACCGAAGCTGGCCAGGAAGGCCTGATCGCCCATGTGGAGCAGGTCTGCAAGAGCGTGAAGTTTGGTGTGATCGTCTACAACCGTGACCGCACCAAGCTCACGGCCGAGTCCCTGGCCATCCTGGCCGAGCGTTGTCCGAACCTGGTGGGGTTCAAGGACGGTGTGGGCAACATCGAGACCATGTCTTCCATCTACATGAAGATGGGGGACCGCTTTTCGTACCTGGGCGGTCTGCCCACGGCGGAGGTGTATGCCGCTGCCTACAAGGCGCTGGGCACGCCGGTGTATTCGTCGGCGGTGTTCAACTTCATCCCCAAGACGGCGATGGAGTTCTACAAGGCGGTGGCCAGCGATGACACGGCCACGCAGCACCGGCTGCTCAAGTCGTTCTTCATGCCGTACCTGGCCATCCGCAACCGGGT
>NZ_JACUZU010000027.1:0-519 GCF_014851475.1 Acidovorax sp. ACV02 | reverse complement strand
GGAGAAGAGAAAGAAGGAAAGAAGAAAAAAAAAAAAGGAAGGAAGGGGAAGGAAGAAGAGAAAGAAGAGAGGAAGAAAGAAAGAAGGGGAAGAAGGGGGAAGGGAGAAGGGAAAAGAAAAGGGAGAGGGAAAAGGAGGAAAGAGGGAGAGAGGAAGGAGGAGGGGGGGAAAGAAGAGGGAAGAAAAAGGGGAGAGGGGGAGGGGAAAAGAAAGAGGAAAAAGAAGGGAGAAGAAAGGGGAAAGAAGGAAGAAGGGAAGGGGGAAAAGGGGGGGGGGGGGGGGAGGAGGGGAGGAGGAAGGAGAGGAAGGAGGGGGGAAAGAGGGAGAGAGGAGGGGGAAGAGAAAAGGGGGGAGGGGGAAAGAAAGGGGGAGGAAAAGAAAAAAGAGAAAAAAAGAGAAACAGAAGGGGAAGATTCAAAAGAGCGTAATAGGGCTTTGCTCTTAAGCATAAGGGCATGGAGAAAAGGAGGATGGAGAGTGACATTCTATCTGGCCGGGGGGTGGATCTAGAGTTGGATA
>NZ_JACUZU010000026.1:0-542 GCF_014851475.1 Acidovorax sp. ACV02 | reverse complement strand
GTCCAAAACCCCCCTGGTGGTGATGGCTGCAGCCCCCTCCCTCCTCCCCTCTTCCTCTCCCTCCTTTTTTCTTCCCCTCTTCCCTCTTCCTCCCTTTTCTTTTCCCCTTTCCTCCTTTTCCCCCCCTCCCTCCCTCCCTCCTTTCTTTCCCCTTCTTCTCTCCTCCTTCCCCTTCCTCTCCTCCTCCCCTTTCTTCCCCCCTCTCCTCCCTCCTTTTTTTTCCTCTCCCTTCCTTTTCCCCCTCTTCTTTCCTTCCTCCTTTCACACTTCTCTTCCCTCTCTCTTCCTCTCTTCTCCCTCTCCCCCTCTTCCCTCCCCCTTCTTTCCCTCTCTCCCCCTTTTCTCTCCTCTCTTCTTTTCTTTTTCTTCTTTCCCTTCTCCCCCCCCTTCCTTTCTCCCTTCCCTCCCCTCCCCTCTCCTCCCCCCTCCCCTCTTTCCTCTCTCCCTCTCCCTTTCCTTTCCTCCCTCCCCCCCCCTCCCCCTCCCCCTCCTCTTCCTCTTCCCTCCCTCTCTCCCCCCCCTTTTTTTCCCTCCCCCCCTTC
>NZ_JACUZU010000025.1:0-667 GCF_014851475.1 Acidovorax sp. ACV02 | reverse complement strand
CGGTGCAAGTCGTGCATCACGACCAACAAAGAGTCCTGCAGCTCTGCCGCCCCCCTGCCGGGCCCCTGGCCCGCCGGTCCTCCCGGCGTTGTTCGCGTCGATTGCCTCGTTTCTCCCTCTCCGCCCGTCCCCCTTCGCCTCCCCCCCCTCCCCTCCCCCTTCCTCCTCTCCTTTCCTCCTTCCCCCTCCCCTTCCCCCTCTCCCCCCTTCTCCTCCTCTCCCCTTTTCCTCTTCCTCCCCCCCCCTCCCCCCCTCCCCCCCCCCCTCTCTTTCTCTTCTTCTCCCCCTCCCTCCTTCCCCTTCCTTCTCCCTCTCTCTTCTCTCTTCCTCCCTTTCCTCCTCCCCTTCCCCTCCCCCTTCTTTTCTCTTCCCTTTCCCCTTTCCCTTTCTCCCTCCTTCCTCCTCCCCCCTTTCTTTTCCTCCTTCTTTCCCCCTTTCTCCCTTTCTCCCCTCTTTTTCCCCCCCCCCTTTTCCTCCTCCTCTCCTTTTCTTTTCCCTCCCTCCCCTCCCCCCTCTTCCCTCTCCTCCTTTCCCCTCTTCTTTCTCTCCTTCTTTCCCCTTTTCTCTTTTCCTCCCCCCTCCTTTCCTCCCTCTTTCTTTCCCTTTCTTCTTTCCCTTTCCTTTTCTCCTTCCTTCTCCTTTCTCTCCCCTCTCCCTTCCTCCCTCT
>NZ_JACUZU010000024.1:0-763 GCF_014851475.1 Acidovorax sp. ACV02 | reverse complement strand
GAGGAGGAGGAAGAGGAAGAGGGGGAGAAGAGAAAGGGAAAGAAAGGAGAGGGAAAGGGGGGGAGAAAAAGGGAAAGGGGGAGAGGGGGGAAGGGAGGAAGAGAGGAAAAAAGAGGGGGAGGGAAAGAGAGGGAAGGGAGAAAGGGAGAGAAGAAGAAGAGAAAGAGGAAAGGAAAGAAGGAGGGAAGAGAGAAGGGGGAGAAAGAAGGGAGGAAGGGGAGGGAAAGGGAGGGGAAGGAAGAGGGGAAAGGGGAGAAGGAAGAGGGGGAAGAGAGGAAGGAGGAGGGGGAGGGGGAAGAGGGGAGGGGGGAAAGAGAGAAAAAGAGAAAGAGAAAGAAGGAGGAAAGGGAGAGGGAAAGAAAGAAGAGAGGGGAAGAGAGAGAAAGAGGGGAAAGAAAGAGGGAGAGGGGGGGGGAAGGAAAAAGAAAAAGGGAGAAGGGGGGGGAAGGAGGAAAAAAAAGGGAGGAAAAGGGGAGGGAAAGAGGGAAGGAGAAGAGGGGGGGAGAAAGGAAGAGGGAGAGAGGGAGGAAAAGAGGGAGGGAGAGGAAGAGAGAGGGAAGAAGAGGGAGAGGGGGGGGAGGGGGGAGGGGAGGAAAGGAGGAGGGAGAGGAAAGGGAGGGAAAGGAAGAGGGAGGAAGGGGGGAGAAGAGGGAGGGAGGAGGGAAAGGGGAGGGGGGAAAGGGAAGGAGGAAGGGAGGGGGGGGAGGGGGGAAAAGAAAAGAGGGGAAAGATGCCGCCGCCCTTCTTTGCACCGCCCCAAAGC
>NZ_JACUZU010000023.1:0-1099 GCF_014851475.1 Acidovorax sp. ACV02 | reverse complement strand
ATTAAGCAATGATCTTGGCCACGACGCCAGCGCCCACGGTACGGCCGCCTTCGCGGATAGCGAAGCGCAGACCTTCTTCCATGGCGATGGGGTTGATCAGCTTCACAGTGATCGACACGTTGTCACCAGGCATGACCATTTCCTTGTCGGCTGGCAGCTCGATGGCGCCAGTCACGTCGGTCGTGCGGAAGTAGAACTGGGGACGGTAGTTGTTGAAGAAAGGAGTGTGGCGACCGCCTTCGTCCTTGCTCAACACATACACCTCAGCCGTGAAGTGGGTGTGGGGCTTGATCGAGCCGGGCTTGCACAGCACTTGGCCACGCTCCACGTCTTCGCGCTTGGTACCGCGCAGCAGCAGGCCGACGTTGTCGCCAGCTTGGCCTTGGTCCAGCAGCTTGCGGAACATTTCCACGCCGGTGCAGATGGTCTTTTGCGTGTCGCGGATACCCACGATTTCGATTTCTTCGCCGACCTTGATGATGCCGCGTTCCACGCGACCGGTCACCACGGTGCCGCGGCCGGAGATGGAGAACACGTCTTCCACAGGCATCAGGAAGGCACCGTCCACAGCGCGCTCAGGCGTGGGGATGTAGGTGTCCAGGGCTTCAGCCAGCTTCATGATGGCCTCTTCACCCAGCTTGCCCTTGTCGCCTTCCAGGGCGAGCTTGGCGGAGCCACGGATGATGGGGGTGTCGTCGCCTGGGAAGTCGTACTTGTCCAGGAGTTCGCGCACTTCCATTTCGACGAGTTCCAGCAGTTCTTCGTCGTCCACCATGTCGCACTTGTTCAGGAACACGATGATGTAAGGCACGCCCACTTGGCGAGCCAGCAGGATGTGCTCGCGGGTCTGGGGCATGGGGCCGTCAGCAGCGGAGCAGACCAGGATAGCGCCGTCCATCTGGGCAGCGCCGGTGATCATGTTCTTCACATAGTCGGCGTGGCCGGGGCAGTCCACGTGAGCGTAGTGGCGGTTGGCCGTTTCGTATTCCACGTGGGCGGTGTTGATCGTGATACCGCGGGCCTTTTCTTCGGGCGCAGCGTCGATCTGGTCGTAGGCCTTGGCTTCGCCGCCGAACTTGGCGGACAGCACGGTAGCGAT
>NZ_JACUZU010000022.1:0-1430 GCF_014851475.1 Acidovorax sp. ACV02 | reverse complement strand
AAGCGCGTGGTGGACTACAACGTGAAGGTCCGCGTGAAGTCGGACAACACGGGTGTGGACATCGCCAACGTGAAGATGAGCATGAACCCCTTTGACGAAATCGCCGTTGAAGAGGCCGTGCGCCTGAAAGAAAAAGGCCTGGTGACCGAAGTCATCGCAGTCTCCTGCGGCGTGGCCCAGTGCCAGGAAACCCTGCGCACCGCCATGGCCATTGGCGCCGACCGCGCCATCCTGGTCGAGACCGACGTGGAACTGCAGCCCCTGGCCGTGGCCAAGCTCCTGAAGGCCCTGGTGGACAAAGAGCAACCCTCGCTCATCATCCTGGGCAAACAAGCCATCGACGACGACGCCAACCAGACCGGCCAGATGCTGGCGGCCCTGGCCGACCTGCCCCAGGCCACGTTCGCCAGCAAGGTCGAACTGGCTGCCGACAAGGTCAGCGTGACCCGCGAAGTGGACGGCGGCCTGGAAACCCTGGCCCTGACCCTGCCCGCCGTCATCACCACCGACCTGCGCCTGAACGAGCCCCGCTACGTCACCTTGCCCAACATCATGAAGGCCAAGAAAAAGCAGCTCGATACCGTCAAGCCCGAAGACCTCGGTGTGGACGTGGCCCCGCGCCTGAAGACCCTGAAGGTGACCGAACCCGCCAAGCGCGGCGCAGGCATCAAGGTGGCCGACGTGGCCGCCCTGGTCGAAAAACTCAAGAACGAAGCGAAGGTGATCTAAATGTCGGTACTCGTTATTGCTGAACACGACAACGCGTCCATCAAGGGCGCCACGCTGAACACCGTCACGGCCGCAGTGGCCTGCGGTGGCGACGTGCACGTGCTGGTGGCCGGCCACAACGCCGGCGCTGCTGCACAAGCCGCCTCCCAAATAGCCGGTGTTGTCAAGGTCATCCACGCCGACGCCCCTGGCCTGGAACACGGCCTGGCAGAAAACGTCGCCGCGCAAGTGCTCGCCATCGCATCCAACTACAGCCACATCCTGTTCCCCGCGACTGCCAGCGGCAAGAACGTGGCCCCCCGCGTTGCGGCCAAGCTCGACGTGGCCCAGATCAGCGACATCACCAAGGTGATCGCAGCCGATACGTTTGAGCGCCCCATCTACGCCGGCAACGCCATTGCCACCGTGCAAAGCCAAGATGCCGTCAAGATCATCACCGTGCGCACCACCGGCTTTGACGCCGCAGCCGCCACCGGTGGCAGCGCACAAGTTGAAACCGCCGCCGCCACGGCCGACGCAGGCAAGAGCAGCTTCGTGGGCAGCGAAATCGCCAAGAGCGACCGCCCCGAGCTGACCGCTGCCAAGATCATCGTCTCCGGTGGTCGTGCGCTGGGCAGCAAGGAAAAGTTCGACGAAGTCATGACGCCCCTGGCCGACAAGCTGGGCGCCGCCCTGGGTGCCAGCCGCGCGGCGGTGGACGC
>NZ_JACUZU010000021.1:0-1512 GCF_014851475.1 Acidovorax sp. ACV02 | reverse complement strand
ACCTGCCCGAGGCCCGCATGCGCGCCGCGCTGCAGTCAGTGGCCGTGTTCGACCACCCCGACCGCAGCCAGCGCGGTCGCACCATCACGCATGCACACTACTTTGACCTGGGCGATGCGCCCTTCCCGGTGGTGCAGGCCGATGACGATGCAGCGCTGGTGCAGTGGACCCGCATCGACCAGCTGGCAGGCCTGGAAGAGGAATTCTTCGAAGACCACTTCCACATGCTGGACCACTTTCTGGGGCTGACGAAGCTGGACTGATCCGTTCCACCCGCTTTTTGCATCCAGACGGGTGCAAGCGCTACGGAATCGTGTCTCTGTAGCTATATTTTGTATAGCACCAGGGATTCTCTGCACGAATCGAGCGGTCCGTGGGCGCTGCGGATCGGGATGGGCTGTAAGGCGCAAGACGCAGCAATAGCCGCAGCTATGGCGAGTACTTGCAACGCGGCAGACCGCCCGAGGCCGCAGATGCACACGGCGCGGTGATTCGTGCAGAGGATCCCTAGGTACCAGCCCGCTCCAGCATGGCATGCAGCAGCACGTTGCACCCGGCCTCGATGTGCTCGGGTTTCGCATCCTCGATCTCGTTGTGGCTGATGCCGTCCTTGCAGGGGATGAAGATCATGCCGCTGGGTGCGAGCTTGGCCATGTACACGGCGTCGTGCCCCGCGCCGGAGACGGCGGGCATGTGGCTGTAGCCCAGCTTGGCGGCGGCGCGGCCTACGGCCTCCACACATTCGGGCTGGAAGAGTTGCGCGGGGTAGCTGGACACCATCTCGATGTGCACCTGCACACCGTGTTCTTGGGCCACCTGGTCGGCAAAGGCCTTGACCTCGGCAGCCATGGCGTCCACCAGTGCGTCCGTGCTGTTGCGCAGGTCGATGCTGAATTTGACCCGGCCGGGGATGACGTTGCGGCTGTTGGGGAAGACTTGCACCATGCCTACGGTGCCGCGCCCGTGCGGCGGGTGGCGGTGGGCGGCGGCGACTACGTCTTGCATGATGCGTGTGGCGGCCAGCAGGGCGTCCTTGCGCAGGGCCATGGGTGTGGGGCCGGCGTGGGCTTCCATGCCGGTCACGGTGCAGTCAAACCAGCGGATACCCAGCACGCCGCTGACCACGCCGATGGTCTTGTCGTTGTCTTCCAGCACGGGGCCTTGTTCGATGTGGGTTTCGAAGTAGGCGCCGATGGGGTGGTCGCCGGGCTCCTGGTCTCCGATGTAGCCGATGCGCTCGAGTTCACCCTTCACCGTCTTGCCTTCGGTGTCGGTGGCGGCGTAGGCGTGCTCCAGCGTGAAGGCTTTGGCGAACACGCCCGAGCCCATCATCACCGGCACGAAGCGGCTGCCTTCCTCGTTGGTCCAGAAGGCCACCTCGATCGGTGCCTCGGTCTCGATGCCGTGGTCGTTGAGCGTGCGCACGACTTCGATGCCGGCGAGCACGCCGTAGTTGCCATCGAACTTGCCGCCGGTGGGCTGGGTGTCGATGTGGCTGCCGGTCATGATGGG
>NZ_JACUZU010000020.1:0-1608 GCF_014851475.1 Acidovorax sp. ACV02 | reverse complement strand
GGGGATGCGGACAAAAACTTGGACTACCAGGAGGTAGTTCATGTATTCCTACGAAGATCGAATCCGAGCCGTTGAGCTCTACATCAAGCTGGGCAAGCGCGTCAGGCCCACCATACGGCAGCTGGGCTATCCGACGAAGAATTCTTTGAAGGGTTGGTACAACGAGTACCAGTTCAAGCTCGACTTGTCCGCTGGCTACGCAGGCCGTGAACCGAAGTTCTCGCAGGCGCAGAAGGCTGCAGCCATCGAGCACTACCTCACCCACGATCGATGCATCGCCGCCACCATGAGGGCGCTGGGCTACCCTGGTCGTGGAACGCTGACCAAGTGGGTTCGTGAGGCCTTCCCTGAGACCAGGAAGGCAGTCGTTGGCAGTGTGGGCCAACGAAGGTACCCCGAGAGCTTGAAGCGAGCGGGAGTGATGGAGCTTTGCACTCGGCAGGAAAGTGCACAGGCCGTTGCCGACAAGCTCGGCGTGTGCCGGCCAACGTTGTACAACTGGAAGAACCAGCTTCTGGGACGTGAGGCACCCGCATCAATGAAACACACCAATCAATCCCCGCAGGCGCGAGAGCGTGAAGAGCTCGAGCGCCAGGTTGAGATACTGCGCCTCGAAGTCAGGCAACTGCGCCTTGAGCAGGACCTCTTGAACAAGGCCAATGAACTGTTAAAAAAAGGCCTGGGCGTCGATCTACAGCTCCTGTCCAACCGGGAGAAGACACTGCTGATTGACGCCCTCAAGGAGCACTATGACTTGCCTGAGCTCCTTGGACAGTTGGGTCTTGCACGTAGCTCGTACTTCTACCATCGGGCCCGCACAGCGGTCGGCGACAAGTACCTTGGTGTGCGCCAATCCCTCACCGAGATCTTCGAGTCAAACCACCGCTGCTACGGCTACCGCAGGCTGCAGGCCTCGCTGACCAAGCAGGACGTCACCATCTCCGAGAAGGTGGTGCAGCGGCTGATGAAACAAGAAAGCCTGGTCGTTGCAAAGCCAAAGCGGCGCCGTTACGCGTCGTACCTCGGCGAGATCAGCCCCGCACCCGAGAACATCATCAACCGTGACTTCCAGGCTGCAGCCCCCAACGAGAAATGGCTGACCGACATCACAGAGTTCCAGATCCCTGCGGGCAAGGTGTACCTGTCACCGATCATCGATTGCTTCGACGGGATGGTGGTGAGCTGGACCATTGGCACGAGCCCGGACGCTGAACTGGTCAACACCATGCTGGATGCTGCTATCGAGACAGTGGCAGAAACCACCGCTAGGCCGGTAGTTCATTCCGATCGCGGAGGGCACTACCGCTGGCCTGGCTGGCTATCGAGAATGAGCGATGCCAAGCTCACCCGCTCCATGTCACGTAAGGCGTGCTCGCCTGACAACGCGGCGTGTGAGGGCTTCTTCGGCCGGCTGAAGAATGAGCTGTTCTATCCTCGGGACTGGAAGGGCACGACCATCGAGCGGTTCATTGAGGTGGTCGACGACTACATCCGCTGGTACAACGAGAAGCGGATCAAGATCTCTCTTGGCTCCCTCAGCCCTATCGAATACCGGGTGAGCCTTGGACTTGCGGCATAAAACCAGTCCAAGTTTTTATCCGCACCCCC